>NZ_CP048628.1 GCF_010669225.1 Megamonas funiformis | reverse complement strand
GTCATCATACCCAAAGACGGAGGGCAATCAATTAAAATATAATCATATTCATTTTTTACTAAATTAATGGCTTCATGTAATAGAAAATCTTTACCTGGTTCATTGGCAAGCTCTAAATCAGCGGCAGCAAGAGCGATATCTGCTGGCAAAATAGAAGCATTGTTTGTGGTTTTTATAATGGCATCTTTAATAGAACATTCTCCCTTTAATACTTCAAAGATGGTGTTTTCTCCATCAGTGTTGCGTATTCCTAGACCTACTGTGAGATTTCCTTGGGCATCTGCATCTATATATAAAACTTTTTTATTTTTTAATGCTAATCCAGCCCCAATATTTAAAGTACAAGATGTTTTGCCGACACCACCTTTTTGATTTACAATAGCAATGACTCTATTATTCATGAGGGTAACCTCCAATGCTTTTTATAATATAGTAATTTTATCACAGAATGTAAAATATTACTAGGTAAACTTATTTTAATAAGTTTACCTAGTAATATTTAGTTGTAATATCTTAATATGCACTTAATTAGATGATAAATATAATATAAATTATATTATTGTTTATAAAATTTAAAATGAAATATTTAATGTTTACTAAGTAAACTTAATTAAATAAGTTTACTTAGTAATATAAGTAACATAATGTTACTGAGTAAACTTATAAAGCCTTAAAATATAAGGTCTTGACGTTTTTTTATTTTTTTGATATTATAAAAAACAAGTTAAAAAAAATGAAAAATTTAATAAAAATTTAAAATATATAAAAGCAATAAAAAAAGCTAATCATGCGCCAACATGATTAGCTTTCTGAAAAATTCTAAAACCACCAAAAACTACTAAAAGCTACTAAAAGCTACTAAAAACTACTAAAGAAAACTACTAAAGTTTAATTATTGAAGTTTATAGTTTATAGTTTATAGGCTGGTTGTGATTGATATGATTATTATAGCTATAATCTTTAGTAGTGTCAAGGTTTTAGAATGTTTTAGAGTTTAATAAAATTTTTATTTTTAAAAGTTTTAATAGCTTTATTATATCTAAAATCAGGTGTGGGATTAGACCATACCAGCACGCTTTGATGCTTATTCAAAGAAAGGAGACTACACTAGGCATTGGTGTATAAACTATGGTATAGAAGAAATCTATACTAACTGTGTTGCGAGCAGATGCGATAAATACGCACGGTATAGATAATGTACTTAACCATTATCTATTGACGTAAGTGGGTAAAGTGCTGACAAACTCCCATTAAATGCCTAAATGTAAAGTATACTAAAAAGCCGTTTAAACGGCTTTTTTTATTTTTAATATAAAAGTATATAAGCACATGGTTAAATAAGTCAGCGGGGGCTAAGTATCGGGTGCGAAAGTACCGTATGAAAGTTACTAGGGAAATCTAGTGCAGTGAGGGCGATAGGACCACTGTGATAACTTTTGCTGTGTAGAAGCAGCGGCTAGTTAAGTTTAATAATGGAAACTTCACGATCGACGGGTGTGCAATAAATCCAGTGAAAAAAGAAACAAATTAATAGTGATACAGTATAAAATTACAAAATTTTGTAACCAGGTATACTATTAACTTGTTTCTTTCTCCCTCTGGGTGTGCATATTTTATTCGAGATGTCAATTAGTTTTGTGCCTAGTTTGTTGATAATCTTATAAAAATTTTTTATTTGAGTAGCTTTAATTGTATATATTGTAGGTGTATTTCTATGTATCTTATAAAATAGGATATATATTTATTTGTTTATAAGATTAATTATTATTAAATAATTTATATGCTATAAACCGATCTTTAAAAGTTAGACTTGAAAATCTAATTATTGGAAAGTCGATGTTTATATATAGATAACTTTCTTGATTTTAAGTGTGAGGATATATAAAAGCCCGCCTACTTCAACGGCAAGCGAGCTTGACATACATGGGTTATCGACAATCTTTACACCAAGATTGATTTCTTATTATCTCCTTCTTGTTTTTTTTCATTTTTCTAAAACCAAACTCACTTAGTGGTTTTTCTTTGCCACAATGGGGACAAATCCTAGTTGGTTCACTGCCGTTATAACCGTGTGATTGAATAATAGGTCTGTCATTATTTGTTGTCATAGATACTATCCTTTCTTTTGAGAAATACCAAATTATTCTTCGATAATTCCTAGAATCCAATTTACCCAACCAACAACTGTAGAGGAACGTCGCAAATATGTGCTGTCGGATTCAACATGATATAGATTAGAGCGTTTCATAATCTGGATAATAGTTTGTTTATCCGGCATCTCTCCATATTGCAAATGGAGTTTTAATGTCTCGTTGAATACTTTGTGCATCAATATTTGAGTTACAAGTGCAAGCTGGCGTTCCTTATACTCCAAACTCATTATACGGTGTCCGCAGGTCGAAAGGTGGAATAGAATATTACCATCTTCATCATGGGTTTTGTCAATAAGCCCCAGATACCGACCTGCGTCTGTATAATAATTCGTTTGGCGTTCATCAAAAGCATACTCTGATGTAATGTCTTGCTTCGTCATCGGTTTTTCATTTAATAGCTCAATAAGATTGACTATTCGAGACATACGATCCGCTTGCGGGAATGATATGTCAGGTTCTTGCACCAAAGGAACAGTTCTCAAAAGATTTTCAATATCAGCCAAGCAAATCTCTGTTACAATTACATAATTTTTTTGCTTCACCAATTTAAGAGAATTATAGTTCTGTGGATCTTCAAACTGATATTGATATAAATTGAACATACCATTTGAAAAAATCAAGAAAATGGACTTTACTGTTTTTGTCACTCGTTCACTCCAAACACGGAATGGGTAATAAAGTTGACGAATAAGAAAATCATCCGACAAATCCCGCTTAGCCTCAAATAAAGAAAGATAATGGATACCTTCGTATGCTGCATCAATTTCTATTTGAGAATTGCTTACGGTAATATTTTTCGTTCCTAAAGCGGTGTTTATGCTAAATTCAAAACTACCGGAACTCATGCGACCGCTAACTGTTGAAACAAGCTCATCATCCTCTAAAAAGTCATTAAGTATACCACAAGCATTAGCACAATTTAACGCAATAGCTTCGCTCACAAGAAACTGCGGCATTAAACTTTGGATATGTGCTGGTATTGATATTTTCTGCACATCTTGGGATGGCTCGTCAAACTCCTTATACGCCGAAAAAGAAGAAATAACATAATTTCCACGAGTTATTGGCAAAATTGATAAGTTGTTGGATGTGAAAATATTGGGGAGATTTATTTTATGGTCAAACTTGGTCATTAACCGAGGTTCTCTGAACTCTTTTATCTGATTTGCTGAAATGATAAACTGTCCATTTTGCTCAATCTCAGCAAGAATATGATACTTGTCAAATAGACTTTCCCATGCGGTATCATTTAGTCCCATAGTTTCTAATTAGTACCTCCTCTATTGCCCCACGCTTGCTTGCATCTGAATTGATTACCCTCTTAGCTTGTACAATGGATATGTTGTAGTCCTTATACAGTTCTTTTATGAACTCTGTAGCAGAATTGGATAGCATAAATTTAATGCCTCGCTGCGTCAGATCGTCACAATATTGCTTTAGTCTGATTTGCTCGTTTCTGTCAAATCCTCCTTTATTATAGCCGGTGAAACTTGATGTATCAGAAACAGGATCATACGGTGGGTCAAGATACACAAATCCACCCTTGCCAACTCTACTTAAAGTCACAGCAAAATCTTCATTGCAAAATGCGATATTAGCAGACGAAAAATACTTACTTACTGCCCGCAGAACTGGTTCGTTTACAATGTTAGGATTTTTATAATGACCAAAAGGAGAATTAAACTCCCCTGATGAATTAACCCGAAATAAACCATTAAAACAAGTTTTGTTTAAATAAATTAATCGTGATGCACGCTCAACCTTTGACATGGCTTGATAGGTTGCTTTATCTCTATCTAAATCTCGTATTGCATAAAAATACTCTGAAGTGTTTTCGTGTTTTTTGAGATCGGCAATAAGAGATTCAACATCGTCACGAATAATTTCGTAAACCGTAATCAAATCCTCATTCAAGTCATTTACGATTGCTTTGGATGGCTGAATAGAAAATAAAACGGCTCCACCACCCAAAAAAGGCTCGCAATAAGAAGTGATCCGCTTAGGAAGTAGAGGCGTAATCTCATCTAACAACTGGCGTTTTCCTCCAACCCATTTGACAACAGGGGCAACCAGTTTGTTCTTTGCCATATCCACACCTCCTTATTTATAGATATACATTATAGCAAAAGAATTTTAAATTCTCAAATTGCAAGTTTAAAAATTTTTTGACATACTCCTCATGCCTAAAGACAGGGGATTCTTGGATACAAACGATACTTGCCTACTAAAATAGCAGGTCTTACTGTATCTCTCCAAAGAAGGTTGATGTCCCAACCTTCCATATATTTATAGCTGCATTTCTATCTCTATCGTGGCTGATTTTGCACTTTGCGCAAACCCACTTACGAACTGCTAAATTTTTTGTTTCGGGATTTTTGGTACCACAGACATGGCAAATTTGCGAGCTTGGATAGTATCTATCTATCTTTTGCACTACTGAGCTAAATTTTCTTGCTTCATATTCAAGAATTTTTATAAATTCAGCAAATCCATAGTCAGATATTTTTCTTCCCCAACGTTTTTGCATTCCTTTGATATTTAAATCTTCAATGCAAATTAAAGCATATTTTGCACAAATTTTTCTAGCCAATTTAAAATGAAAATCTTTTCTTTGATTAGCTATTTTCTTGTGCAGTCTAGCAAAAGCTATTTTAGCTAATCTGCGATGATTAGAACCTTTCTTTTTTCGAGATAATATTCTATTAGCTTTTTTTATAGTATTAGTATTTTGCTTAAAAAATAAGGGTGCTTGTATATTTTCATTATCTGATGCTGTTAAAAACTGTTTAAGTCCAAAGTCATAACCGACGCTGTTACCTGTTCTTACTAAAACTTCATTCTCATTAGTTTTACAGACAAAATAAAGATATATATCACCTAAAGTATCTCGTTTAATAGTTATTGTTTTAACTGTTCCTTCAATATCTCTGCTTTTAAAATATCTGTATTTTTGTTTATTAATCTCTATAACATTACCTTTTAAAAGTTTCCAACCAGCTTGTTTTAAAGTGAATGATTTATATTTTCGTATCTTTTTAAACGATGGTGGTGCTGTACGAATTTTATGTTTTAAATTTCTAAAAAACAATTTATAAGCACGGTCTATTCTCTGAGTTATGTCTTGAATAGCTTGCGAGCCTACTTCTTTAAAATAGCTAAATCTGTCTATTTTCTTAAGTTTGGTTAAATGTTTTTGAAGCTTATAGATATTAAGAGATTTTTTAAATAAACGATAATATCTTTTATGCAGAGCAATGCAGTGATTGTAGATAATTCCAGATATATTAATAACTTTATTAAGTTTTCTATTTCTTTTTGCCTTATAAAGTTTAAAACAATATGTTTTCACTACAATCACCTGCCTTTTATTTATTCATAATTATATAATAACAAATCATTATATTTATAACAAATTAAAAGTCCACCTTCAATTGCTTACGCAAATTCGGCGGACACGCCTTATATCCCCATAGCTAAAGCAAGAGGCTTTACGGCGTTATTGGTAATGATAGATTATACTTAAAAGAGTAGTAGGTATTTTATGTATCATGTAAACTATTATAAATAGCAAGATATTTATTATAAAATTTATATTTTTGTAGTTTTTAATTATACATAAGAAAAAGCTAAAATAAGCGTAGCAACTTAACCTTAATTGCTACGCTTACAAAGTTTAATTTTGTATGTCATCACATACATATATATTATTGTTCTATATTTTTTCTTCTTCTAGTGCAATGCTAATAGCTTTACAAATATAGTCGTTTACGCTTATATTTTTTTTTGATGCAATTTCCTTTAGTTTTTTATGTAAACTAGGGTAAATTGCTAATGCTATTTTTTTACTTTTTTTCTCAATAAGAATAGGATTTACACGAAATCCTTCAGGAACATTTATAGATTTAATTTCTTCTGAGGATAAATATTTTTTTGATGTAGTATTGTTGTTAATTACTGTATTTTGTTCTTCTTTTTGTTCTATTGATGAACTTGATATAAAATTCATAGCAGGAATCATTTCATCCATTTTAGATGTGAAGTCTTTTTTCTTATCCATATTATTCTCCTAATATTTCTTCTACTAATTTTTGATAATCAAAACTTGCATTACTATATTTAGCATAATCAAATATATTTTTTTGTACTACTTGAGATTCTTTAATAGCAGTACATTCTCTAATTTTTGTATCGAAAACTTTAGTATTAAGTTGTTTGGCTTTATTTATAATTGAAGTTGTTGCATTGTTGCTAATTATTGTGCGTTTATTATATCGTGTTAATAAAATACCACAAACTTTTAATTGTGGATTACAATATTTTTTTACAGCAAAAATTGTTTGATATAATTGACTAATACCTTGTAGACTATAAGCATCTGGTTGAGCTGTTATTAAAGCTTCAGTAGCTGCTGTTAAGGCGTTAATGGTGATAGTTCCCAATGCAGGCGGAGTATCTAAAATGATAAAATCAAAATGATTAATAATGTCAGATAAAGCTTCTTTTAATTTATATTCTTTTCCTGTTTGATTTAAAATAGTATCTATAGTAGATAATAAAGGTGAACCAGCAATAAAATTATTATATATTGCTTCTTTTATAGAAATTTTATCTGAAAATACATCATAGATTGTATATTTGCTATCAACATTAACTGAATAGGTTAAGTTGCATTGTGCATCTAAATCAATTAAAAGAGTTTTAAAACCTTTTTTTTCTAAACCAGCAGCTAAATTTTGTGCCGTTGTAGTTTTACCAACGCCACCTTTTTGATTTATGATACTAATAATACGCGTCATTTGAAGACCTCCATATATATAGTTATATATATAATTATATCAATGTAGCTATATATATTATATTATATATATATAATTATATCAATATAATTATATATATTATATTATATATAAAGGATAAAAGCAGATATTATCAGGGGATAATATCTTTTTTTTATTGAATTTAATTTAAAATAACTGTGATTATAAGGATAAACAGAAGCATCGCTCGCTCGTCCTTATAGTCACAGTTATTTTAAATAGACCACAATGTATTTTCTTTCAGAAAAAATATAAATAATTTTTTTATGCTTTTCTCCTTCGCATGATAACGATTACACCAAAAAAGACAAGGGTAAAATGTACAGTAAAACTGCCCTTGTCTTTTTTGCTTCCATCGTTTTCAAGGTCATGCGAAAAGCGTAAAAAAAATGGACGCTTATGAGAACAACAACTAGCTGAAAGAGAGGTACAATCATGACTACTAATAATATTTATGCAAGTATTTTTTTAACTAATTTGGGTAAATACGTTGAAGGTTATCTAATTGGTAAATGGATTACATTATCTACAGCTATAAATTGGAAAGAAGAATTAGAAAGCATAGACGTTAAAGACGGTACAGATTACGAAGAATTTTTTATAACAGATTTTGAAAGCAATGCAAATATAAAAATAAATGAATATATATCTATTAGTGAATTAGAAGAAATGGCAGAAAAAATTGAAGAACTTAATAATACTATTGATAGTGATATTTTTAAGGCTATTTTAACTTGTGCTTCTGATTTTGACGAAGCTTATAACGTGGCTATTAATGGCGATTATATTTATTATAGTGATGTTAATGACGAAGCTGATTTAGGTCATGCTTTAGTTGATGAAGGCTTCTTTAATAATATAGATGAAAAAATAAAAATGTACCTAGATTATGAAAGCATAGGTAGGGATTACATGATAAATGTAAATGGTAGTTTTTCCGATAATGGTTTTATTGCTTTATATTAATAAAAATAAGGCTTGATAGTTTTTAGCTATCAAGCCCCTAACCTAAAAAAAGAGAAAGTGATAATATGAAACTTTTAGAAAACATAAATATTGATACAGTAAATATAAGTAAAATTGAAATGATTATAAAACAACAAAATGAATGTTTATTAGAAATGTATAAGTTATTACTTTTTGATGAAACAACTGCTGAACCAGATAATAACAAATGGGCTAAAGCTTTTTTAGAAACACAAATAAAGGCTTTAGAACATATACAAAAAATAACAGAAAAACATAAACAACATTTTTCTAAAAAAGAAGTAAAAAAAGAAGATAAATATATTAATGATGATGATAATAATAATGATGACGATATAGAACAAGAAAGTTTATTTTAAAAGGAGCGAAAGAAAATGAAAGTTTACGGTGTTGGTAGATTAACAAAAGATATGGATATAAATTATAGTGCTAGTGGAATATGTGTTATAAAATTTAGTCTTGCAGAAAATATTTATAATTATAAAACGAAAGAAACAGAAGCAGAATTTTATGATTGTGTAGCTTTTGGCAAACTTGCCGAAAGATTAGGCAATTTAAACATAGAAAAAGGCGAAAAATTGCAGATTGAAGGTAGATTATCTGTAAAAGTTTATGTAAATAAACATGGTAATAAAAGTAAATATACACAAATTATATTAAATAGTTTTGAATTATGTGGCAAGAAAGCAGGTAACAAAAAATGAAAAAAATACAATTAATGTTTGCTTATCATGAGTTTTTAAAAGGCGGTAAATATTTTACCGCCCATAAAATCCTAGAACTTCTAAATAAAAAGAAAGTTTATCTAGGCTTAAATGATACTAGCTGGGAAGTAGAACAGTTAGCATATAAGTTAAAATTACAAATAACTTATAATAGAAATTATAATGGTGCTTGCGTTTATTTATAGAAAGGACTTTTACCATGAAACTTTTAGCCCAAACAGAATTATCTCGACCACACGCTTATTTATATTGTCAAACAAGTCAAGCCTCTTTATTTGTATCAAAACATACTGCTTTTTGTAGTGAGTGTGGGAACGAATTTACATTTAGTAAAGTAAATCCATTTACACAAAAGATTTATTGTTCTAAATGTGGTCGAGGTTATAGCCACAAAAAAGATGAAGTAATAATAAGTAAAGAGTATAATGTTGAGTTACCTTATATAACAAAAATAAAACTATATGAATTAAAAGAAAAAATAGAGCTTAGAATATATTACAATAGTATTTCAATTTCATATGCACAGAGTATATATAGTGTTTTGCATTTCTCCAATATAAGAGAAATATATACTTTTGATATAAAGAACCAAAATATAACTTTTAAAAAGTATATAAATAATGTTCAACATGATAAGCAAGATATAGGTTATATAACAGACTTGGAAAACCTAACAGAAAATACTGCACTTTATTTTTTTAAGATAAATACTAAAAATTATTACTTTGATAGTTTAACAGTTTTATTAAAAAAATTAAGAATAGCCATAATAAAAAAAGTTTATCAAGTTCATAATATTAAATTAAATAATGTATATGTAAATAACTTATCTATACATGAAAAATTCTTAGGAAATGTATTGAATTTAGCTCATAGGGTGCGTTTTTTCAATAGCCCGAATATTGCCTATAACGAGGATTTTCATGATGTGAAAACCTATATTGTTGATAAATATTTAAACGACTTTGAAAAAAAATACACTGATAGATTAAAAAAAGACTATATATCTACAATTTTTGATTTACTAAAATTACCAAACATAAAATTTTTAAAACAACATTTTTCTTTAAAAAATTTGTCTATAATAAATACAATATATAACAATCTAAATAAGAATTTAAGTAATAACTTATTAAAGTTTTATTTAAAAAATGAAAAATGCTTTATAAATAAAGAATACAAAGAAAGTTATCGCAGTAATTTAGAGAGAAGAATAAATAAATTATATGTATATATAGATTTTATTAATAATTTATATTTAAAATACTATAAAAATGTAAAGGTTAATGTTATTTTTAATAAATACAATTATATAAAAGATATATTAAATTTATATAAAGAAGCAAATTTGACTACTTTAAATAAATTAGAACAAGAAAATATTGCTTTTAGTAAACTGCATAATTGGTTGGCTTTAGAAATAGTTAAACAATCAGAAAAAGACTTTAACTTTGATATAGCTACAGATATTATTAATAAATATGATGTAAACATTCAGAGATATCACTTTTCTTGTGTAAAGAAATATAGCAATTTAAAAGAAATTGCCTATTTATTAAATAATTGTAGTGCAGGATATAAAAACCTTATAAATGACAAACTGCAATTAATAGCAATAGCTGATGATGAAGGAGTAAAAGCATTAATAGAAATACAAAATAATTGTATTATACAGGCTAAACTTTATAATAATATACCAGCTAACAAAAATAGTTTTATAAATAATCTTATAATAACGTTTGCAAAAGAAATAGGGCTTAAAATCAATACATCAGATGTAATCATAGATAATTTTAGTCTGTTAAATAAAGCCAGCTAACAAAAAAGCTACATGATTAATTCATGTAGCTTTTTGTTTTTAGCCATTTATTTTTATTTTAGGTATAATTCTAAAGACTACATCATAAAAACGGCTTAAAATGAACGAGAAAACGCCGATTTTGAAAAAACGCGGGAGAAAAGGTTGATTTTCTTGAAAGAAAATCTTCAATGAGAAAGAAAGAGCAGGAATAAAGCCTGCTCTTTTACCTTACATTTTTATCTGAAAATGACATTAATATCTTTTTTTACATAAAAATATGATTTTTGTTTCACGTGAAACAACGTGTAAACACATTTTAACATCATCTTTTTTTATGCTATAATCATCATGTTGCTTTACCAAATCTCGGCAACGGGAGGAGGTGCTCTTTTTGTTTAACATCTATGATTTTCTTATTTCTATTATGGCAGGTTTTGTATCAGGTTTAGCCGTACATTATTTTTGCAAGTGGTTAGATAGTAATAAGACTAAAAATTAAAGCAACTAGCCCATAGCTGGCAAGCTCTAAAATGCAAAAAACCTCGAGTGAAGTTGACCGCTTCTCGAGGTTTTTTTACTTTTTGTTTAACATCTGTGTTTGTACTTTAATTATAACATAGTTTTTATATAACATCTATATTTATCTTGTGCAAATTTGCAAGTATCTATTAAATAACCTTTTTCTTTATCAAAGAGCAGGAGTAATCATAAGAGCAACATTATAAAAACGCGGAAGAAAAGGTTGATTTTCTTAATAGAAAATCTTCAATCTAAATTTTTATCTGTTCATAACGCGATTATTACTTTTATCTTTGTCCGGAAACTTCATCACTATTTTTTGCTTATACGACTTCTTCATCAATTTATTTGCACGCTCTAATGCCGGTTGCAATATCCGTTCTCTACGCATTCTTAAAATCTGTGTATAAAATTTCTTTCTAACCGGAGATAATACTTCAATGTGATTAATAAAGTCTTTTATATCATTAGATTTTGCTTCTATTTTGAGTATCATTTTTCTTACGGCTTTCAAACAATCTTCATTTAAAGTGGATTGTAAGAACTCATGGTAATTTATTTTTTTACCGTTTTCTTCTATTATTGAGTTTGGAAAAACATATACTCTTTTTTCCATTTCTTTGGGGTCGTTTAAAAATACTTGTAGCTGTTCATCCGTAGGTGCAGGATATAAGCAAGACCCGCAATCAAAAACAGGCGCCAGGTGTTTAATCCCTGTATTTTCATTAACTAAAAAGCCCCAATTCCCGTTATGTCTGTCAAAGTTTCCTAAGTAAGTATCGACGACAAACATTTCCCAAAATCTTTCTTTTACTTCACTTGCAGGACAAAAGTTCTGCTTATCTATGGCTTCTAAAATTTCCGCTAGTTCCGTACCTGAGCCGTTGGAGGAATTTTCCGTAAGGACGGAGTTTTTTATATTTAAAAATTCATACAGATATTCGCCTTTTTCTTTGAAATCTTTACAAGCTACGCATAATTTTTCTTTTCCATTATCATAAATCTTGCCGAGAACAACTTCTTGAGTGGGAATATCCAACATGGAATATATTTTTGAAGAAATATATTCTGATAATACGCTATGCTTATAATCTTTATTTTTCTTCTTTCCACGATGTTCTATCTTCAGCATATACGGTTTTCCATGAAATAGTATTCCTTTTTTTATGCCGTTAGCTCCTCCGTAAGCTCTGAAACTAGGATTATTTTTTGCTATATCAGTAAAATCTATTATCATAAACTAACCTCTTTTTTATATTTCACCCATTGCATCATATATTCTTTACCCATAAATTTATCTATTTCCGGCCAGTTTTTATTGTTCTTCAACATACTGACTTTAGAAAAAATTTCTGGCGTATATTTATCATTGCAGATAAAATTATCTCGCATTCCTTGTGCTGTAGGAAAATCTCCTATGCTGATTAAGTCAAGTAGTGCTCTAATATGATTAGCAACATTAAATTTTCCTTTGTTTTCCGGAATAGTCCTGTTTTTTTCTATGCCGTAATCTCCCCATATACTATGACTACTATTCCAAAAATTTATCTTATTCTTCCAATCAATCGCTGATGTATGCCAGTCGCCGAATGTATCTAAATCACACATTAAATTCAATGCAAATATACCAGATAAGTATTTCAATATATCACCTGCTTTTATTTGAGGGAAGATTTTTCCGAACTTCCTTACTTAAATCTTCTAGTGTCATTTCACCTTTAATATATTTTTCTGATAATCTTCTGTATTCATCACTTATAATACATCCTTCTAATTCACAGGTAGCTATACTATATTCAACCATTTCACGTCTCCGCTTTTGTTCTACATTACTAATCATTTTGTATTCTCCATATACTAAATATAGTTTTTATATCTTATGGTCGAAAGAAAATATACTATATATTGTATATATTCAGCGTTCCATATTGCGATTATTACTTTTATCCTTGTCCGGAAACTTCATCACTATCTTCTGTTTTCGGATTTTGACTTTTTCTTTAGCTAACGGCTTTATTATAGATTTCATCAACTTTTCCATTTTCTCATTACTTGTCAGTATTGATTCAATAGAGGCCGTCATATATTTAGTTTTATCTAATTGATTTAAGTCCAATTCATAACCAGAATTTTTAGCTAAATGATAAATAAACTCTCTTTGAGTACGACCATTACCTTCTCTAAAAGGATGTAAAGCATTTATATCTCCAAATAATTCAGCTGCTTTTTTGCAAAACTTATCTTGAGAAAGCCCTTTTAAATAATTTTCTTTTTCTAACTTTTTAAAAATTGTATCAGCATAAACATTTATATTTTCAACTGGACAAAAAAGTGTTTTTCCCTTGGAAATATTAACATTTCTTGTTGTTCCAGCCCATTGATAAATGTCTTGAAAAATTTCCTTGTGCATTCTTTTTAAGGTTGAAAAATCAAATTTCTTAAAAGATTTTTCTTTAAGAGAAATAATTCTTAATGCACTTAATCGTCGTTCATATTTATTTAAGGTTTGTGTATCTTTTAAACCTAATTTATTCTTTAATACATACTCATCCATTATGACATCCTTTTAAAAATCTTTCTTGCTTCATCTACTGTTATTTCTCCTGAAGCAATTCTATTAAAAACTTGTTTTTCCTCTTTTGTATAAACAAAGCCTTCTAACTCACAACTTTTTATTGCAGAAATAACATTTTTTTTAAGATTATTATTAGTCATTTTTTATCTTCCTTTATTTATTAATATATTAATATTATATCATATTTTCATTAAAAAGTCATTAAAAACCTTTATATATAAGGAACTTTAATGAATTTTTTAAATAAGAAATTATCTGATTTCCAATTAAAATAGTTGTAATAAAATTAAGATTAACAAAAGTATCGGCGTTAATATAGATGATATGCTAATCCATTTAAACATTCTATCGTGGTCTTTTTCCAAATTTTTGTGCCAACTAACAATAGATTTTTGAAGTTGATTATAATTTTTAGCTGCATTATTGATTATCTTTTTATATTCATCAAGACATTTTTCATATATAAGTTCCGGCATATTTTCCGTTATCTGTTCAAGTATTTGGGCTGAAGCATTGTATTCTTCTACTTGTTGCTGTAGTTTTTCTGTAAGCTGTCGGTACTCGTTAAGATGAATTGTTAAAAGTTGCAATGTATCGCTTATATCGGTTAATAGTTGTTGTTGTTTATCATCACTACTGCTTTCGCTCGGAGTAATTTCTTCTTCCGGTTCATCGGCTTCATTGGTGTTTTCCTGTTCTTCGTCATTAATCTGTTCATCATATTGGTCGGTATATTCATCTTCATAACTCATGTTTCATTCCTCCTAAATCTCCGGTTTTCCGTTTTTATCGTTATATGTTTTATTGCATTTCTGGCAAAGCCAGAACTCGCCGTTTTTTCCCAGTTTCTTGACTAATAGATTTTTGCAGTTTGGACATTTGGCTATAATCGGCTTACCGTTGTTATCTTCAAAAAAAAGTTTTTTCCCTGTTACAGGAGAAACACAATCTGGATTATTACACATATGAAAATATTTATCTATTTTTGCTGAATATTTTCTAACAATTTGCCCTTTATTACATATAGGACAAGTAATACTATCATTATCTCTATAGAATGGAAACTCTTTATTTTCCGCAAATTTTATATTGTCATAGACCATATTTATTACATTATCTACAAAATCCTGCAAAGATTGTTTTCCTTCAGCTATTTCAGAGAGTTTATATTCCATTTCTGCGGTAGTATCAGGATAAGTTAAAGATTTATCTATATTTTCAATTAAATTTATACCAAAAGCTGTAGGTACAAGTTCTCTTTTTACTTTTTTCAAGCAAGGCTCTATATCCCTGCCTTTAGAAACAGTATCTTGAAGCTCGGCAATTATTGTATCTCGCGTTGCAGGTGTCCCAATACCTTTTACTTCTTTTAATTTTTCCCGATTAGGATTTTTAGCATCCACATATTTATAAATATTTGCCATAGCTGCAAGAAGCGTTCCTTCCGTGAAACGTTTCGGCGGCGTCGTTTTCTTTTCCTGGATTAAATAATCGCCTTTGTCGATTTTGTCGCCTACTTTAAGTTCTGGCAAAATGTTTATATCGCTTGTTTCTTTTCCTTCGAAGGCTTTAAAACCTGCTTCCATGATAATTTGCCCGCTTCCTGTAAAGATTTCATCGGCAACAGATAAAACGAATGTTGTTTTTTCGGCTATACATGGTAAAAAGAACTGTAATATATAGCGTTTGGCTATCATTTCATAGATTTTCTGCTGGGTATTATCAAGTTCTTCAGCTTTAACTATAGTAGGTATTATGGCATGGTGAGCTGTTATCTTTTTATCATTCCATGCTTTAGATTTTAACGCTAAATTTGCTTTGTCTTTTCCTGGAATATCTAATATATCAAAGATTTTTTTAGCATCTTCAAATTGTGCTTCAGGTATATAATTACAATCAGAACGTGGATAAGATACAAATTTCTTCTCATACAACTGCTGTACAGTATCAAGTACAGTTTTGGGCGAAAAATCATATACTTTATTTGCTTCTACTTGTAAAGTATCAAGTGAATATGGAAGAGGTGGATATTCTATAATTTTCTTTTTCTGTATGTCTTTTACTGTTATTTCAGCGTTGTGTAATTTTAATTTTATAGCTTGTAATATCGCCTTATCTTTTATTCTATTTTCAGCGTTTATGAACTTGTCTGACGGCTTTAACTGTGCTTTAAAGGGCAAATTATCCTTTGTAAAACTGCCTATTAGCTCATAATATTTAGTAGACTTAAAATTTTGTATCTCTTTTTCACGATTTACAACAAGTGCAAGTGTAGGTATTTTTACACGACCAATACGAAAAATTGTATTATAACCATATTTTCTGGCGCTTACGCTGTAGGCTCTTGTTAAGTTCATACCGACAAGCCAGTCGGCATGAGCTCTTCCAAGTCCTGCCATATACAAGTTTTTAAAATTATTATTATCCTGGATATTTTCAAAAGCCCTTTTAAGACTTACATCATCTTTGGCGTTTAATAATAGCCTTTGTACTGTTCCCTTATAACCTGCATAATCTAAAATTTCATCAATTAAAAGTTGTCCTTCTCTATCTGGATCGCCAGCATTTATAACTATATCTGCCTTTTTTAATAGCTGTAGTATTACATCTAATTGCTTTTTAGTGTTAGCAGAAGGTTTAATTTGCCATTTTTTAGGAATTATAGGATAATTTTTCCAAAATTTATATTTCTCATCATATTCTTGAGGTGTTGCAAGTCTCAAAATATGTCCATAAGCCCAAGTTACAATTACATCACCATCTTTTTCAAAATATCCTTGCTGTTTTTTATAATCATTTTTCCATAAATAATTAGCTATTGCTTTTCCAATATCAGGTTTTTCTGCTATAAAAACTTTCATTTAAAATCAACTCTTTTCTTTATTTTATATCATAAATATGATATAATATTATTGCAAAAATAATATTATAGAGGTATATAATGAGTAAAAATATTGACATTAATATATTTGAAAACTCTGAAACAATATCTAAAAGAATAAAAAATATAAGGAAATATTACAAAATGAACCAACAAGACTTTGCAAAAGAACTCGGTATCTTGCAATCCACATTGTCTGAAATAGAACGTGGAAATGTAAATCCACAATTTAAAACCTTACAGCTTTTAGGGGATATGATAGGTCGTTCTAATTTAGAATGGTTATTATACGGGAAAACAGAAATAATTAAAACGGATGAATGGAATAAAACCCGTATAAACAATTTACTTCTTAAACTAAATCCAAATGAACTTAAATTCTGCCGTGAATGGTTAGAATTATATGTAAATTCTTTAAAAAAGAATAAACAATAAGAAATGAGGTAATGAAAATGAAAGCCTGGAAAACTCTATGTATAATGTCTTTGTTATTATTAACAATGGTTTTGGCTGGATGTAGTAATGAGGGAGATAAATACATAGGAAAATGGACTGGCTTAGAAAATCCTGATAATCCACGTTCTTATATTTATCAAATGACGATAGAACAAAACGGCGATAATTATATTATTAAAAGAAAGGTTAGTAACTACAACGAATTTAATCCAGACAGACAATTAGAATGGCAAGAAGGCAAAGAAAAAACTGAAAGTGCTACTTTAAAAGATGGAAAATTAGTAAGTGGAAATGATATTGCTTCAGTATCTTATACTTATATAGAAAAAGATAATACTCTCCTTTATTCTGCAAAAGGAATTTATTTACAAAAAGATGATGACAATGCAATATTTGAAAATTTAAAAAAACAAGCAGCAGATGCTTTAACTAAATATTGGGAAGAACATCCTATAATTAATAAAACACCTATTATTGATGACCCTTTTATAAAATATGGCAAAGCAAAACAATAAAAACTAATGAAAAGCAGGGCTTTTAAACCCTGCTTTTTTTAATTTCCAAATCTCATAAAGCCTAACGCTGGCTCTTGAGGAGGTCTATTTTCTTCATCAAAAGTACTAGAATTATATGGATCATATCCATAAAACTGACCAGCTTTTATTTTTTCTTTATCTAATCTATCAGCAGCAGCTTTTGTTTCTTGGTCAACTATACTATTTATAAAACGTGCTCCGTTTGTTTTTGTTTTATCAATAGTATTTAATGTATTTACTATATTCATAGTATTTGCACGTTGTTTTTCGCCCAAAATGCCGTCTGTTTGTGTACTTAATATTTCAGATTGCAGGTTTATTCTATCGGTTTGATTATTAATTGTTTCTTGTATAACATCTGTTGCTTCTTTTTTTGTATAGGTTTGTTCTTCAGCAAGTTTAAGATTATACTCTTGGTCATTTAATGCTTCTTCAATTTCCCAAGACTTATAAAAGTCTTTATCTTTAAAAACTTTATTAGGATTAATTAAACTTTCGCCATCAGGTTTTATAACCTTCTCAATTTCTGTACTTATTTTATTTTCATCAATATTTATTTTCGTATTAGCTAAAATCCTATTTTTAAGATTTTCTAAGCTATTTTGCACAGTCTGAAGCATTTGTGCTGTTTCTCTTATACTATCCGCCAGCCGTTTATAGTCTATGACATGGTCTCCTGGCTTTAAAACACGCCCCCATGCTCCAACAGATACAGTCATGCTAACTAATACAATAATAACTATACATATAACAACAATTTTTTTCATTGTTCATCAATCCTTTTCATCAAATGAACAAACAAGTATCACTTTCTTTTCAATGTTTTTAGTGGAAATTGTTCCAAGATACCGCGAATCAAAAGATATATCAGGGTCATTCAAAAATAAAATCTGTCCTTTTGGTACTGTGTATTCTCCGATAGTATTTTTCTGCGGCAGACCGTCAATATGGTATATCTTATATTTTCGACCATGAATTTCTACAGCATCCTCACCTACTCTATAAACATCTCCTGGCAAACCCTGTACTTTTTTTATCATGGGATATCCTTTTTGTACATTTAATATAGGAACATCTACAGGAAGTTTAACAACAACAAAATCTCCATAATCTAAATTCTGATTGGGTGCTATCATATATATTCCACGAGGTGCAGATGGTGATATATTTTTATAAAATATTGTTCCCATACATAGATACAATATTGTTATAAAAATAATAAAAAATAGAATAATTTTACAAAATTTCAATGAGTATAGTCGTGCATGCACGACTATACCATTGTATTTTTTAAGACAATTCATATTTACCACCTAACATTTTTAACAAAGATGTTGGTATTCTTGCTGTTAAAAAAGCAAGTCCAATCAAAGAAAGGCACATCAATATAAATTTAATCATGGCTTCTGAATTTATACCATTATTTACGGTATAAGAACCAGATAAATTACCATTTACAAGGTCTATATATTCTTGTGCCCAACCTGGAAGTGGTTCACCAGCTGTTACATTTCCAGGTCCTCCATTATAAGCTGCTAATGCATAATTCCAATCACCATACATATCATGTAATTGTTTCATGTATTTAGCAGCGGCTTCTAAATTCTGTTCTGGATTAAATGGATCGGAACAGCCAAGTCCTGCTGCTGTTCCAGGCATTAATTGTCCTAATCCTTGTGCACCAGCCCCAGATACCGCATTAGGGTTCCAGCTACTTTCAAGTTGTATTTGTGCCAAAAACAGTGATACTGGAATACCATACTTTTGAGCTTTTTCTGTAGCCAATGCTACTAAATCAGGTGGTCCTGTTATCGTTCCTGTACCTGTTACTTGCTCCGATGGCGTCTGCACTGTAAATATATCACCAGGCTCGGCATCACGAATACATACAACACAAAATCCAACCATAATTGAAATAATAGTTAACTTTATCGTGTTACTTACAATATGTCCTAAACTTCCTTCAGCAATAAATTTTGTAAAACCAAAAGCTGAAAAAGGAAACGTACAAATACTAAGAGCTGCTACTACATAAAATTCAATGTAAACGAGCATTATATAACAGGCAAGAACAAAAAATACGCCTATTGTTATAAATGTCGCAAGATAAATTGGAATAATCGTTGATAAATTAGTATAGAAATCCCAACTGCCAAAACTAGCTATTTTATTTAATGCTGGTGTTACCATAAAAATTGCTTTTTGTAATATCATTTGCGGTTGAGATACATCATTTCCTATATCCGGGTTATTAGCAAATGTAGTAGAAACAGACGTTACAAACGACAAAAAAAAGTCATTTATAATTGTTTGCCAGTTTAGCATTACAAACATCAAAAAGCCATATTTCATTACCTTAGTTATGGCAAACTGCATTGAAATAGTCATACCACTTGTCATCATTGGAAGCGTTAAATCTAAAATACATAGAACAAGTAATAATGCAAAGCAAGCATCTTGTAAAAAATCAAAGCCACGACCAGCAGCTTCAACAACCTGTTGCATTATATCTTGTATATTTTCTCCAAGTTCATACATACTTTCAACGCCCCATGGAAGCGTTACATTATCATGTCCCATTACAGCAGGACCACCGCCGCCTGAAGGCATGGTATTTCCGCTTAAATCCATTCCAAGCGCTTCAAGATACGGTACGGGGTCAACACGGCTGCCGAACTCACCAAGCGGCCCGTATTCTATATGCACATGCGGCCCGGTGGAATATCCAAGCGGCCCATCGTAGGCATCGCCGCCGGTATACCCTATTATTGTTCCTTCCGTAACATATCCTGTCTGGCATAAAAGCGTGTCTGATGAGCAGTCGCCAAACATCCAGTAACTGCCGTCTTCCAGCGTTATATCCGTCCAATAAATATAACCGCCGCCCGCTCCGTGATTTACTGTACCATTTGCTGGAGCAACTATAGGAGTGCCAGAAGGAACATACACATCTATACCCTTATGAAATGTACTAGCTCTTCCTCCTGCATCACGAGGGCCATATGGAGAAGTTACTTCACCACCAATAATAGGTGGTGAAGCTAATACCTTAAATGGTATTAAAATAATTATTAAACATATAAAAATTATTTTCTTCATAGGCATATCACCTATTACGGTTTGATTGCGGTTTAGTAGCATACTCACCAGATTTAAGATTTTTATAATCTTCCATTTGGTTCATTGCCCTATTTGCACCTCTAATTAGCCCTTTACCGATAGCAGAATTAGCAAAACTTGTTCTAGCAACATTTTTAGCAACTTCTCCTGCAACACTTCCACCCTGAACACCTATATTTGCTTGTGCTGCCTTTATAGTAGCATTAGCAAAGCCATATCCCGCAGCAGTTTTTCCTGCTACTCTACTTACTGCTCCAGCTGCTCCTACTGCACCACCAACAGCACCAGCAACTGTACTTTTAGCTGTTGTAGCACCTCGAACAACATCTCCAGCTTCCATAGAAGGCTGTCCATTCATCATACTTGCCGCAAGATTAGGTAATTTCCAAACAAGAAAAGCAAGTGTCGCATAAGATAATGCCATCTTCAACATTGATGAAAACGATACATTTTCTTCAAAACTGGTTAATGCTCCAGATAAAGTATCAAATAAACCCAAAAGAAAATACATAATCATCAATTTTATACCGAATGAAAAAACACCCGAAACAACTCTTTGAAATAAAAAAGAAGTAAATCTAATAGCTCCAAAAGGTAATAAAATTACACCTAGACTAGAAAATATACAAAATTCTATTTTAGTTATCAAAACTTGAAGCGATATAAAAAAGAAAGAAGCAATCGTTATTGCTATAGCTATTAAATCCATAAAAAGTCTAGCAATACCACCATTATCCGTTATACCCGTATCCTGAAAATCTTTAAACAAAGTACCACATATATTAAATCCTCTTTCCAATATTTTGCTAGGACTTATCCAATCTCCAGCACCAATATTAGATAAACCTGAAGCTGTAGCACCAGCAATCTCAAACGACCGCAAAATTGCAGAATTAATTGTATCCCAATTTACAATCAGAAGTAAAAAAAAACCAACTTTCATTGTTTTATTAATAACGAAAGACATTCGCATTTGACCATCATATAAAGCCCATGTAGAGCAAATATCTATGATAGCTAATACACATACAAGTTCAAAAGCATGAGGTTGTAATTGTATCATACCTGTTACACTATGCTCATAAAAAAAATTAAGCAAACTATCTAAAAAATTAGTATCTGTAAAATCCATAATATTACCACCTTACATTACCATAAGTAGCAAATGGATCATCAATAATAGGTACTTTTTCTATTACTTCATTTTCCATTTGTGATAATGTTTCTTCTTCTGCTTGTTTAGCAGCATTTATAACAGCTTTTCTATTTTGAGCTTTTAAAACTTCTGCCTGCTGATGCATTAATTGGTTTTTATCTGTTATAGCCTGGATTGCTGTATTTATACTATCTATGTTAGCTTTTTCTGTAGCTATCATATTTGCAATTTGCTGTGCTTGTTTATTACCTTCTACAGTCTTATTTTGCTCTAATAAATCCTGTAATCTAACCTTAGATTTTTCAAGTTCTGCCATAAGTTCATGATAAGAATTTACATCTTCTTCATTTCTCATGGACATTATTTCTTGTAAAGTATCATTTATACTTCGCTCGCTCCACACAGTTTGTTTATAATCACCGCTATTAATTCTAGGATAAGTTTCTTTCCAGTATTCATCCCACTCATCTTTATCTACTAATAAATCCGAGTTTGAAAGTGTATTTTTAACAGCTGCTATACTATCATTAAATGCTTGTTTATATTCATTTAGAATATTTTCTGGCATGGCCATTAACTCCTTAAGTTGCAAGGATATTTGTTCAGCTGTATTTTTAACAACATTCAAGGTTTCAGTGTAGGTTTTTAACTGTTGTGCTATATTCTGGTCATCAATTACAGGAATAGCAGCTTCAGCTGGTACAGTTAAAGATATACTAAAAATTATGGCTAATCCAATCTGCCTAAACTTTTTTTTCATGGTATTTCACTCCTTACGTTACATACCTCTTAAAGTCCTCCCATTCTTCAGTAGCATTTTTATATTTAAGCCACTGTTCTATAAAATCACATCTATTATATTTACTTAGAATATTATCTATAGCCTGCTGATCTGTTTTACTTGTTGCTGTAACAAATGGAAACTCTATCGGCTGAAGTGCTAAAGAAAAAACTCGATTTCCCTTCTGTGAACTATAATAATAATCCTGCTTAGGTGTCATCGCAGATATTATCTTTATTTGTTTTTCATTGCAACCAAAAAGTTCATAGAGTTTTTTATTAGCCTCATTTTGTGCATTTACATTAGGAAGATATATTCTATTAGGACAATTTTCCATAACTGTCGTTAATAAATCTGGTTTATTTGCCACATCAGATAAATTTTGTGTAGCAAATATGATAGAAGTATTCTTTTTACGCATATCCTTAAAATATTCACGTAATTTATCTTTAAATGCTGGATTATCAAAGAAAAGCCAACATTCATCTAAAACTATAATAGATGGACCAGTAGCAAACTTTAATTTTGTTTCTATTCTGTGAAATAAATATTCTAGTGTACTTGGGACTATAGCAGGTGTTGCCATAATGGTTTCCATCTCGTAAACCTGCCAATTTCCACGACCGGATACATCTTTTGTATTATCAAAAAGCTTTCCATAACTTCCTTCCATAGTAAGCGGTTTTAATGCCCTTCTTATTTCAACATCCTGCACCATTTGTGTAAAAACAGTTACAGTTCGTTGTTCTATTGGAAAAGTGGCCAAAGAATTTAATGCTTTCCATACATAATCTTCTTTTTCTGGGTCAATAGTCATATTCTTTTGTTTTAAATACATTAAAATCCATTCTTTAGCCCATTTTCTTTCCTGTTCATTATCAACTCTTGCTAGTGGCTGAAAAGAAAGTTCTGTTTCTCCTTCAGCTGCTAAGTTATAAAAGTTTCCCCCAACAGCAAGCGTCAATGCACGACTAGAACCAGCTTTATCAAAGATAAAAACATTACTATTAGGATATTTTAAAAAATGTGCCTCTAACGTATTTAAAAGTACAGATTTACCACTACCACTCGGTCCACAAATCATCGTGTGCCCTACATCGCCTACGTGAAGGCTTAATCTAAACGGTGTATAACCTTCAGTATCCGTGTAAAGCAACACAGGCCCCTTCAGGTGCTTATTCTTTTTGTCTCCAGACCACATTGCTGTGATTGGGGCAAGATGACAAAAATTTAAGCTATTTATAATTGGTCGACGAATATTTGCTCGATAACAACCAGGTATACTGCCCCACCATGCTTCCATCGAATTATCAGTTTCAATGAAACCTACAAACCCTAAAGAATTTATCTTTTCTAATACTTTATTAGCTTTTTCTTGACATTTTTCCTTATTTTCATCCATTACAATCATAGTCATGGTATAGTAACCATAGCTTACCGCATCCTGTCCTAATTCTTGCTGTGCAACTATAGTATCATCGCGATTAGAAGCAGCTGTTTCATCGACATCTTGCTCCAACTGCTCCTTTGTAATGGCACTTCTTATTTGCGACCAAAAACCCTTTACCTGCTGATTCCATCTTTTCCTATATTTTTGTAATTCCTCTTGAGCGTCTAATTTACTCATGCAGATAAATCTCGACACCCATCTATATTCCATATTTAAACTATTAAAAGTATTAAAAATCCCTGGAGTAGATACAGGCGGAAAATCTAATACTGTAATAATTTTCATATACTTATTTCCAAGTTTCATTTCCCTACCACCTAGAACATCACAATCACATATATAATCTGTGATATATCTAAGTGGATTAATATTTATATCAAAACTTTTTGTAGATATAGTAGTGTGTAAATATGCTAATGTTTCTTTAGCACTAAGCGGTTCTATATCTTTAAACCACTTAGAAAGCATATCCCCTACTAAATTTACATTGCTTATAAACTTCTCCACGATATCAAAGTAAACTTTCATATCGTATTTTGTATTACTTCCCTTATTTTTGGCGTCTGTAATAAACGCATTTGTTATTTTAGATTTTAATAACTGTGGAGGCTCGCAATAAATTATAAAATAAAACAAAGTTTCATAATGTCTTTGCTTTGTATAATAATCCTTACGTTCATCTTCCATTTTTTGAACAAGCGGCACAGAAATTGCCGCCTGTTCATAGTTTGTATCAATTTTTCTTTGTGCTTCAAAATAAAGCACATACCCAGTGGTGAGCTTCTTCATAACGTTATTTAACGCAGCATTGTATTGTAAAAGCTCCGCTGGCGTTGAACTATCCATATCTGGACCACGAAATTTATAGATAGATAATAACGAATGGTCTTTTCCATGTACAATTCCTGTATCTTCGTCAATGAACGCCCATGGAAGAAGATACTGTAAACGTGGCTTTTCTTTAAACACACCTACCTTTTGCGAAAATTGTACATTTTCTTTTTTTCTAAAAGAAAACATTTTATCACCTACCTATAATAATAATTCTTATGTGTTCTTGCCTTCCAAAAGACCGAATGAAACTGGGGATCTTTTTGACCTAAATATTTAAACAAATAATGCACACCAACTGCTACAAAAATAACAGTCCATGTTTTAAAAAATACACCACCCAAAACAGCTAAAAAGATATTAGCTAAAAATAAATCTCTTGGAACACCCATCCAAAATAGAGGTTTTACAAGCGACCTATGAATAGGGACTTCGTATCCTTCAGGTAACTTCTCTTTCATTACATAGCCCCCAATATAGTAAGACCTCCGGCTGATTCAGAAACGTAAGAAATAAAACTTGGAGCAAAAAGGCAAGTAGAAACAACAAAAATCAAAACAATAAATTTTGTTGTTCCACCACCAGCATTACCAGTAAACATGGCAATAGCACAACCAGCAAGTCCTAAAATACCAAGTACCATAGGGAGTGGTCCTGTAAATTGTTCTGCTAAAGAATTAAAAAACTTCATCCATGGCCATTCAATGTCTCCTACAGTATCACCGTTAAAACCAACACTTTGAGCAAGTGCTGTTCCATGATTAGTAGCAATTACAACTGCCATAACAAAGAAAATAGCACTTAACATCAGCAATTCTTGCTTATTTCTTTTTAATATAGCTAAAATGGTTTCATTTTTTTTTACTGTCCATCTTTTCATGTTAAATCCTCCTCAATACGTTTTAAAACATAAGTATCATCATGACTGTTATAAGTTTTAACCTCAATCATTTCATTTACTTTCCTAGATTTTTTACCGCCTCCTAAATCTATATGTACAATAGAAACAACAACATCTATAGCTTCTCCTATAAGCTCCTTTAAATCTCCAGTAGCATTTTTATCTTCTTGAGCCAAAGATTTAATACGTGTTAAACCACTTACTGCGTCATTAGCATGTACGGTACATGCTCCGCCTGGATGTCCTGTATTCCAAGCTTTAAGCATAGTATAAGCTGCACCATCTCTAACTTCCCCAACAATAATTCTATCGGGACTACGACGCATACAATCCGCAAGTAACCTTGTCATGTTATAAACGACTTTATCCTTACCGGTTTCTTGCTTTGTATACATAGGTGAATAATCATCCGTTGGACATTGCAATTCCGGCAAGTCCTCTAGCGATATTATTCGATGGTATGGTGAAATTTTAGCTATAGCATCTAAAAGAGCATTTAAAAATGTTGTTTTACCTGTTCCTGTACCACCAACAACCAAAATATTTTTCCTTTTACGAATAGCTTCTTCAAGGTATTTTTTATAATAATTTGTTAATGTACCATTTTTTACATACTCATCAAGCGTGAAAATCTTTATAGCTTTTTTTCTAATATTAAATTGAGGATTTCTTACAATAGGAGAAATCTCACCTTGAAAACGTGCCCCATAACCACTTATTTCAGCTGAAATAGACGGTATTTCTTCATTAATTACTTTTCCAACCTGCCCTGCAATAAGCTCAATAATAGCTAATATCTTTTCAGGTTTTAAAATAATATTTGTCTTTACTTTACCTTCTTTATGAGACATATATCTTATATAACCATCATCATTTACATAAATTTCTGTTATATCATCTCTATTCATAAAATCTACTATTTGTCTGCCAAACATTACATCTAATGTTTCATTCTTACTCATATTAAGCACCTTCAAGAGCCTTTATATATTCTTCTTTATCTTCAGCTTCTAAAGATGATGAAGATATATCATTCTTCTCATTTTTACTATTCTTTTCAATATCCCCAATGTCTATTTGTTCTGTTTCCTTAATAAATAAACTATATTTTTCAATATATTCATTTATTTTGGCAGTATTATTTTCAGTTATAATCTTTTTAGCTTCAACTAAAGCTCCTATAATAATTGTTGGATTATCTATAGGCAATTTAAGTCTTTTAACCACTTGTATAATATAGTTATACCTCTCACTTTCTAACCTTTTTTTTGCATTTCTTTTTTCTTCTTGCATTCTTTTTAAAATTGCATTTTGTTCTTCTTGCAAAATGCGATATTTGCGTTCCATCTTCGTCAATTTCTGTATACTCATATAGTTTATTCACTCCTTATAAGTAAAATCAAACTCTATATTTGTATTAATTTTACTCACCCTAATTAATTTATCTCTCTTTGGATAAGGATTATTTCTTATTACATCACTTACTATTGGAGCATCTAATAGCTTATTTAAAAAATAATTACTTTCATAATATTTAACTTTTTCAGTCATTACTGGTGGATTACCACTTGCAACAATTATCTCTTTATCTTCTAAACGCTTTATTTCATCAGCAGTCATTAAAGCTCTACCTGTCGCCGATTTTGAATAAGTCTTTTTTGTTAAAAGTCCACAGTCAGACGTCGACTGAACCATTATTGTTTTATTACCTAACAATGATTCAGCATATTTTCCAGTATCATTGTCATTCGGAGCATAAAATATCTGCAAATGACAATTCATTAATATTTGATTGTCTTTTCCATATATCCCGTTAATTTGCGGAAGCCCCTGATTTATAAGGAAAACTTTCATTCCATATCCTGCAATATACGATAATGTAGCTGCGAAAGACTGCAAATTCCCAAGAGAAGAAAATTCATCCATTAAGAATAGACATTTGTGCTTATATACATTTTTTGCTCTCCCTTTTTTATAAACACCTATACGTTTTGCATGATGACGAACCATCATTTCAAAAAATAATCTAAAAATAGGAGCAAGTCTTAAAATATCCGATGGTGGCGTAACTAAATAAAGCGATACAGGTTTTTTATAATTCATCATATCGTCAATGCAAAAATCGCTTACAGCCGTATTTTGAGCAAGTACAGGGTCTAAATACTCTTTTAAAGCAGTATTAGCAGTAGATATTATACTTGCACATTCCTGTTCTGCTTTAGATAATATCTCTAAAAATCCTTGATAAATAATTGGATGCGTATTAGGCATATAATTTAAAGAAGTAGCGTCTGGATAAAGATTTTTTAAATCTTCTGGCGTAAAATGTTTTTTTACATATTTAAGTTCTTTTGTATCCCACTCTACTATATCTATGCCATTATCAGGCACATGCTCAAAGTTTTGTAAATTTTTAAGGGTATCTAAAAACCCTTTAACATCTACTTTTTGCTGTTGAATAGTTCCACTTGTCGGTTCATCATAAACATTACCATCATCATCAACATATATCATTACAGGTTTACCATCATCATCAAATATAGGCAACATATTAGCTTTCAAAAATGCTGCAACTGTATATAAATTAGGCTCATTAGGATAATTTTCCGGGTCAGAAAAGTGAGCGTATTTCATATGCAGTATAACAAGCGAGATAACGTTTGCGGCATTTTGTCCCCAGTGGTCCATCTTGCCTTTCCCTTCGTAGTCGGCAATTATCATGCCTAGATTTTGGCTCATGGAAACTTCGCTTGCTGTACCAATTTTGATTTCATCGAGCGGATTCCAACGAGCTGATGAACCATCTTCAGCTGTTGGTTCAAACTTTATAACAGTTTGCCCCATACGTTTTCTATATCCTGCTGTTATTCCCCAGTTTTCACTTTTTATGTCATTTACAATTACTGAACTTGTCCAGCTACCAAGAAGCGTCGGAATTATAAGCCCGACACCTTTACCACTTCTAGTGGGTGCTATAACTGCTAAATGCTTATTAGAATTATCTCTAAGATAAAAGTGTTTACAACCAGCATAAAATTTAGAAAGCTTTTTATATAAAAAAATATATGGATAAACGGTAAATTTATCTTCTTTTTTAGCATCATATTTAACTGGAGCATCAATCTTTTCTTTTAAAACTTTTTCTAAATACTTCAGCTTTTCTATTTCTTTTTCATCATTACTATCATTTAACTTCTCATATAATCTTTCTAACTTATGCGAATATACTTCTTTTTTTCGAGTTACCTTATCATCAAATGCCATTTCAGCATAAGCTTCTTTTTCCTTTTTTATAGTTTCAAAAGCACGTAAAAAAGCAGTAAACAGTCTAAGTAATTTGCCATCATATTGTCCAATTACAACGCCGTTTGCGGATATTAAATCCATTTTCAAAAGGTCGTTGTAGCTGCCGAATTTTGCACTGCCGTGAGAGGTAAGTTCCGGTTTTTTCCTAAGTAAAAACAACAACACAAAAGATATAACAAAACTCACAAAAATATATGGGTATGTTTTAGCAAAAAGCTGTGGAATGTACTCGTGGAAATTCATAAACCAGATGAAATAATTGTGTGGCAAGTAATACGGTATTCCTTTAGATACCATGAACGGCTCCCCTAGCAGAAAACTATACTCTACAAGTTCAGCCAATTTTTGTGTTGCTATCCAGAAACCAGCAAATAACGGAATAAAGGCAATAAACAATTTAAAAATCATTGTACTCACCTAAATTCAAATCCTGATTTATAAACACACTAAACTGAAAACCAGGATTAATAGTTATTGTTGGCTGTTTTTCAAGTTCACGGTCAACAAATTTTTCTCCCGTGCGGAGAATTTCTGCAACAGCTCCACTCACTGCCTCTTGTCCAGGACTTCTTTCATCATCACCTGATGTATTTCCTGTTGCTGATTGTGCCGCAGCTCCTAAAAGTGCAGCCATAAAAGCACTACCATAGGCTGCTCCTTTATGTTCTGTATATTCATCTTCAAGACCAGGATATCCCACACCATCTATGGCTTTCTGGTCTGGCAAAATAATAGATACTCCACTTGGTAAAATTATTCTAGTAAATATAACACCTATTCTTTTATTACCACGACTTCCAGCCTGACCAGAAGTACCAATTAAACGGCTTCCTTGCGGTATTAAAAGATGTGTACCAGTTAAACTATCATAAACATCTTGTCTTATTTGTGCTACAACATCACCACATGGAACATCAGATGTTATTCCAGTTAAAAGCGTTGCTGGAATAACAGTTCCTGCATTTAATGTATAACTTATACCATAATTTACAAAATTATCATCATTATAATTATCATATTCAGTAGAAACAGTAGAAGCATTTATGTTATCGCTTACTACTTCCTTAATAGGTTTTCCATTTGCTATATCACTTGCTATTGCAAATGCTAATGAACTACTAATCATGGCTTCTCTTTTTGCTTCAGCTTCAGCTTCAACTTTTTGTTGTTCTTTATCAAAAGAGTTAATGTTACTTACAGAATTATTACTAGGTTTAACATAAACAACCTTCGCATCATTTTTTGTTGTTGCCCCTGTTCCACTATTACCACTAGAATTTACCTGTTGTTTTGTAACCACACCATTAGTTGCAGTTTTAGTATCAGATTTTCCTCTTATTTCATCTTTTCTTAATTTTTTTTCTTCTTCACTATCCTTATTATATTTTGCTATATCTGAATATTTATCTGGCAATGCTTGTGCAGGACTAACTGCTATACCAGCAGAACTAAGAGGTCTATTTTGTTGTTGTACTTTTTTATTTGTCATTGCATTACTTACAACTGCCGCTATAGCAACAACAGCAATAACACCACCAACAATCATTATTTTCTTTTTTTGTAATGTTTTAACCTCATCTTCAGTCGAAACATCTTCAAAATTTATTTCCCCCATATCACCTTCAGAAAGTTCCTCATTTATAAGCTCATCATCAGATTTCTTTTTATTTCTATGAAAAAGGTTCTCTATTTTCTCTTTAAAACTCATTTCTTATCACCTTCTTCTACTGGGTATATATCCACATATAACTTTGATGTATATTGAAGTCTTGCGTGATTAAATACTCTATCTGCAATATAGTATTTGCCTTTAATTCTATAATTTACAAGTGTCAATTTTTCATCGTCCATATCGTCCACATTATAAAGAACTGGCAGGTCATATCTATTCTTTGGCATCTCAATATAAGTACGCACTCCATCATCAAAAACTTTCTTAGGACATATATCTTCAGCTAATCTTTTATTATTTGCTTTAATTTTATATTTATAATTCATATCTTTTAAAACAACTTCGCCGTTTTTACTTTCAGTGAAAATTGTCATAAATTCTTTTTCTTCTTTTGTTGGTTTATTAAGTTTTTTTATTTCTGTTTTCTTTTGTGCAACTATTTCTTCTGGAAAATTAAAACTGACTATAGGATTATAATAATCTGTAGCCGTAATCAAAAAGTGATATGAACGTTTATCTGTATTTATTATTATGTCTGTTCTAGCACTATTTACTAATGGCTTTATATAAATATGTGTAACATTACCTACTCTAGCTTTATCAATCATCCATTGTTTAGTATCTCCACCTATAGCACCAATAAAATTTTCCCCTTCATGCAGAATAATATCCGTTACATGACCAACTTTAACGTTTATACAGTATAGACTATTTGCGTAGTAATCGTACTGAAGCTCGGTCGCTATTTGCTTACCGTCGTTGACGTTATAAACAGCTTGCTGTGCTGAAGCCGGAAATATACAAAAATTCAAGGCAAGTGTCATCGCTAATATCTTGTTTTTCGTATTCATGTATTATCCCTGCCCTTCTTCACGGCTTATATTCATATCCTTAATCTTTATTCCCAAAGGATTAATTAAAAAATCCGCTTCTTTTTGTCCTCTATTATCTACACCAACATTAAAAAGTCCTACATAATATGTCTTTTTACCTGTAGCTCCACCAGCTAAAGAATATTCTTCTTCGCTCCAACGCACCTGATAAGTACTCTTAGAACCTGGTTGAAGCTGTACTGAGCGAATTTCTGGCTGTATAGTTGAACGTCCTAATTTCTTAACTGGGTCATCTTTTATTAGTAAAGCATTAAATTTTTGCGATGCTTCAGAAGTCATGAAATATTTTGACTTTTCTAACCCGTTTTTATATTGAATAGGGTCAAGTGGAATAGTTCTAGTATCTAAAATAAATTCTGCCAAAAAATGCCTTATTTCCGATTCTTGTGGTGTATAATTGGTTACTTTTAACTCGCCACCTGTTTGAACTTCTCCAGTAGCCTCATTAACCCTAACAACGTATGTTTTATAGCTGGCTGTAGTTGTAACAAAAATCGTAGCTATAACACAAATAATTATTAATATTAAATAGATTAAATTCCTTTTTTTAGCCACATCTTTATCTAAAGCTAAATTATATAAATCCGATTGAAAGGTACTATAGCTTTTAAAACGACCTCCTTTTTTTTTATCAAAAACATCTGTAGGTTCTCCACTAGGAATAAATTTCTGTTCCCCGTTCAAGATTATGCACCTCCTTATAATGAATATATCATATTTTCGATAATATATAAAGATTAAATTTTAAAAATATCAGATATTTTTAAAAATTTATTCAAATTGATGTGATACTTATTTATTCAAATTGATGTGATACTTATTGAGTTTTGAAGTATAATTTATATTGTTTTTATGATAAATATATATTTACATAATAGATATAATTTTTTATAATATAAATAAGAGATATGCAATAAAACAAGATAATGCGCATTTACACAAAACTCAAATATTGAGTTTTGTATGCGCCACCTTCCAGCTGGACCGGAACCGCTTCGCGGACAGCTTCGCTGTAAAAAAATCTTTCAGATTTTTAATATTCGAGGAAAGGAGATATAGTCATGGCACATTACTATTTTGAAAACACACCACATGGCAAAAGAAAAGATGGTACGAAACTTAATACAGCTATCCATTATGACTATATCTCCCGTGAAGGCGATTATACCAATATGAAAAATAGACAAGAAGATTTAAAAATAACTTCTTTTGGGAATTTACCTGAATGGGCTGATAATCCACGTGATTTCTGGCAAAAAGCGGAAGAACACAGAAATAAACCTAATGGTAGAGCTTATAGAGAATTTAAATTTGCCCTTCAAGAAGAGTTATCCCTTGAAGAAAATATTAAATGTGTTGAAAAATTCTTAAAAGAAACTGGAATAAAAGATAATCATGTATATTCCTATGCTATTCATGATAAAACAGCCACTTTTTCAAAGGAACATAGAAATATACATTGTCATTTGATGTTTAATGAAAAAATAATTGAAAAAAATAGACCACTTGAACCTGATATGTATTTTAAAAATTATGCTGAAAATAAACTTGGTGAGCCTACAAAAGGTTACCGTTCATCAAGAGATTTCTCAACAAAAACAGCTACTATTGATATTAGAAAGCTTTTCGCCGACATAGTAAATGATAAATTCCAGGAAAAAGGCTTTAATGTTTCTATATCAGAAAAGAGTTTAAAAGCTCAAAGACAAGAACTTATAGAACAAGGAAAAATAGAAGAAGCCGAACTTTTAAATCGTACACCTGCACCACATCTAGGAAATGCTTATAAAAATCCTGCAATCTTAGAACATATCATGGAAAAAATTGATGAAACAGATGCAAAAGCTGATGAAGCCGCAGATGGATTTATAGAACAAGAAAAAGAAGAAAATTTATCTATTCAAGAACAAAAAATACAACTATTCGCTAATGATGTAGTAATAAGACAAGTAGCTAAACAAATACAACAAGAACGTTTACGTCTTAAAAAAGAACAGCAAACTAAAAAAGCCATAGCTGAAGCCGAAGAAATTAAACAAGAAGCTATGATAATAACTACTGGTGATATATGCAAACATTTAGACACAAAAATAAATGAATTTGAAAAAAAAGCAGCTGAAAACTTAGCTGTTTTTAAAGCTGCCAAAAAAAATATTTTAAATGAACAACGCCTTGAATTATTAGCTAAAGACAAGATGTTTAATGATAATTACAGTAAAGATATAAAACAATATGATAAAATCTCCAAAGAATTAAAACAAATAAATAGTATTTTGCCTACTTTATATGGAAAAGCAGATAAAATAAAAGAACTAAGCTCTTTAAGCAGAAAAAGCCAAGAGCTTAGTTCAAGTCGCACAAAAATAGGTAAACGTATAAGTGCCTATAAAATTGAATTAACCACTAACCATGAAAAATACACTTCTATTTTAAATCAACTAAAAAAAGAAAACGAAGATGCTATATCTGAAAATAAGATTTTATATGCACGTTACAAATACAATATGCTTCAAGTACAAAAATATAAAACAGCTTTAGATAAACTATCTAAAGAAGATAAAGACACTATAATCTTTAGCGATAAAATTTCCCCAAAATTAGAGCATAAAAACAAAATAAATGGAATAACTTCATTAAAAGATTTACCATTTATTATAAATAACAATAATACCTACTTTATAATTGATAAAAATAACAATAAAGCAGTAAAAATAGGTGATGATATTATACAAGGAAAAGTACCAGTATATTATTTAAAAACAAATGACATTAAAATTTCTATTCAAAAAAGCAATGAATTTGCTTTTTTATATGCACACAAAGAACATTCTAATATATTACAAAAGAAATTAAATGAACACCCAATTATACAGGAAGCTTATAAAAAACGTAACCAGTCTGTTACAGACAAAATTTCTAAAATTGCCGACAATCTTGTTAATGACAATATGCAACAATTTAGGGCAAAATGGCAAGAAAACGAGCAGACTACAGATAAAACAAAACTTGCTGAAAAGAAGATGTATAATGAGTGGAGTTTATAAAAACACTTTACTTTTCTTTATAAGTGTTATATTATAGCAATAAACAAACAAATATTTCCGTTTTCCTGATAGACGGAGTATAAATGGTCAGGGCACGACATATTTCCGTTTTCCTGATAGACGGGGTATTAAATGGTCAGGATACAAATATAGCTCTATCTTTTTAGATAGAGCTTTTAGTTTATTTAAAGGTATATTATGAAAGATTGTACATTCTATTTTCTTAAAAATGAATACTTCAAAGATTGCCGACAATCTTGTTAATGATAACATGCAACAATCTAGGGCAAAATGGCAAGAAAACGAACAGACCACAAATAAAACAAAACTTGCTGAAAAGAAGATGTATAATGAGTGGAGTTTATAGAAAAAGCTTTACCTTTCTTTACAAATGTTGTATTCTAGATATAGTAATTCACATGTCTACCGCTACCCGATACGCGGGATATAAAACGTCGGGGTTCACATGTCTACCGCTACCCGATATGCGGGATATAAAACGTCGGGGTTCACATTGTTATAAAAGCCTTATCCTGTGGATAAGGCTTTTATTTGTATAAAGGAAAAAATTATGCTTCAAGAAAAAACTTTTTATTTTATAAAAAATAAATACTTTCAAGATTTTCCAGATAAAGGTCTTATGCAAAACCATGAAACAATAAACGGAGAAAAACATGGTAGACCGTGTTTTTATGCTTTAAAAGATAGAGTTAATCCTAATATTTACTGGTTAATACCTATTTCTTCTAAAGTAAAAAAATATACTGATATCTATAATCATAAAATTAAAAAATTTAAATCTTGCGATACCTTACATTTTGGAAAAGTTTTAGGAGAAAAAAGAGTGTTTCTCATACAAAATATGTGTCCTATTACAGAAAAATACATAGAAGAACAGTATGTTGTTTCTGGTAAAAAAGTTATAATAGATAATAAATTAGAAAGAGATTTATTAAGAAAAGTAAACAAAATTTATTCCTTAAATAATCGTATCAATATATTATTTCCTAATGTAAAGAAAATTAAACAGGAGCTTATACGACAACTAGAACAGGAAAAAGAAATTGCTATGCAAAATATACAAAAATCCAAACCACGTAAACAGAAAATTATTATGAAGTTTCCTAACAGAGATAATAATAACCAGGAAATGAGCAGATAAAGAAAAAGGCAGTGATTATTCACTGCCTTTTTCTTTATCTTGTAAGCGTTCTTTCCTTTGATTTAGATTTTTGAGTATCAAATTTCATTGTGATTTTCTGCTTGATAATTTTCTTTTGAACTGGCTTATTTTCAAGTGCCGTTTCTTTTTGCACAGATTTCTCTTTTGTAAGGTTTTTCTTTATCATACGTGTTTCTATATAACTCATTGCTTTTTCGGCGTCAGCGGCCGCCCTGTAAATCTCGTTCGGGTCGTTTTTTATCACCTGTGCCCAATTTTGCAGATAGGCTGCATGATTTTCATAATGCTTTTCATCAAAATTAACATTATAACGTTGTTGAAGAAACATTGATGTAAGTTCTGCTCGAAGTTCTTCCTTTGCATAAATTTCATTTCCAAAACCATCATTATTTTTTAAAGTTTCACGATTAAGACGTCCTTTAGCACCTGTAGAATGTGCTATCTCGTGGGCTACCGTTGCGTAAAAATTATCTAAAGTCTTAAACTTTTCTTTAGGGACAACATGTATTTCATCTTTATTAGGTGAATAATAATTTTGACTTAGTTCATCAAAAAAAGATTTTAGCTTCACTGTTTTTAATCATGTTTTCCATGTTTTTATTTTTATCTTCTTGTTTAATAACAGGTAACTGTTCTTTTTCAATGCCTTCTATCTGGTCGCCATTAAAAACGACGTAAGATTTAACGATTGGATGCTCTAACATAATTTGTTTTTTCTTTCTTTCTCCAGTATCTGGATTTATCTCAAAAACAGGTTCTTTTTTACCTGTTTTTGGATTTAATTCCATTACATCTTGTGTATATTGCCAATATTCTATATGTGTACCTTTAGCACCCTTTTTAACATGTCCTCCTGCCATTTCTGCCTGCTTAAATGTAGCCCATCTACTATCTTTAAATCCATTAACTCTAGCTGCTATTGTAAGTTGCATGGCATTTATACCTTTATAATAGTTATCCTCACCTTTTATTGCTTTTAAAAGATTTCTAGGCTGTTTACCATAGTGTCCACTATCCCAAAAGAATGGTTTTCCACTTTCAATGTCTTTTACTACTTTGTCAACTAATTCTTTTCTTTGATTTTGTATTTTCTTTGGAAGTGCCATTATTTTTACCTCTTAGCATTATCTTCTTCAGTTTCATTTTCTAACTCTTCGATTTCTTCAGCAGTTAAAACGTCTTCATCAGCATCCATACCACCGTATTTTTTATAATCTGGATTTTTTTCAATCATTTTTCTGAGATTTTTTTTCATTATCAAATTCTTTTCTCCTTCATAAAAACATTTCATTATATGTTTCTTTTTCAGTTTTTGATGACTTTAATTCTTTAAATTCTTCATAGACTAAATCCATATAAATATCATGATTAGGATTTATTTTTTCTCCTAAAACAGTTTTTATATCTTTTATATTATAATAATTTTTATCAAAAGGATTTTCAAAATATAATTCTATATGTTTTGCTATATAAACTGCATAGTAATTGTAATCTACATAATCTTTTGATAACAAAATACTTTTTATTTTTTTATCAAATTCATTTTTTGTAAATACTTTTTCCATAATTTTCTTCCTTGTAAGTTTTAAAAGCAAAAAACCTTAAGTAAGACCATATCTCAAGGTTTTTTGCTTTTATTTAACTGTTGTGTTTGTACTTCAATTATAACATATTTTAAGCAAAATATAGTAACTAATGTATATCATTTAAAATGTTTCACGTGGAACAATATATATTATGTTATATATATAATTATATAAATAGTATTATATATATATAATTATATTATTATTGTAATATAATACAATGTGAAATAGAAAAACATGATATCATTGTAAGGAATCTTGCTTTTTATAGTATTAGGTTTTAATTTAAAGTTTTGGTATAATATAGGATAAAGGAGTGAATATCATGGAAAATTTCAATAGATTGAATGACTTATACTTTAAAAAATTATTAGGCGATAAAAATAGAAAAAATTTAACACTTAGTTTCTTAAATGCCATTTTAAATAAAGATGAACAAGAGTATTTTACAGATATAACTTTTTTAGATAAAGATAATGAACCATTAACATTAGACGGTAAATTATCTAAATTAGATATTAGAGCAGACTTAAACGACGGTACACAAGTAGATATAGAAGTTCAAGTTTGTCCATTTACTTTAATGGCACAGCGTTCTCTATATTATTGGTCGAAAATGTATTCAGAACAACTAGAAAAGGGTGCTGAATATGCAAAATTACAAAAAGCTATCACTATAAATTTATTGGCATTTAACTATTTAAAAGATGAGCAAGACTGGCATAATATCTATAACCTTTTAAATGTGAAATCGCATAATAAACTTACAGACCATATAGAAATACATTTCTTAGAATTACCAAAATTTACTTTAAAGGATATGAGAAAAATAAGAACATCTGAAGCATGGCTTGCTTATTTTTCAGGAAGATACACTAAAAAAGAATTGGAGGAAATAGCAATGACAACTCCAGCAATTAAGGAAGCTGTAGAATTTGAAGATACTTTTTTACAGGATAAAATAGAACGTAGAGCTTATGAACAAAGAGAAAAAGCAATAAGAGATTATTATTCGTATATAAGTGCATTTAAAGAAGAAGGATTGCAACAAGGATTGCAACAAGGTTCATATCAACAAGCTATACAAACTGCAAAAAATATGTTAAAAGATAAAGTAGATATAGAGCTTATTTCTAAATATACTAATTTAAGTATAGAAGAAATAAGTAAAATAAAAGTAGAATAAGTTTTAATTTTTGAGGAAATAGCAATGACAACTCCAGCAATTAAGGAAGCTGTAGAATTTGAAGATACTTTTTTACAGGATAAAATAGAACGTAGAGCTTATGAACAAAGAGAAAAAGCAATAAGAGATTATTATTCGTATATAAGTGCATTTAAAGAAGAAGGGATAGAACAGGGATTACAACGAGGATTGCAACAAGGTGAAAATATTAAGGCGATAAAAATTGCAATTAAAATGTTAAATCGTGGAGATAATATAGAAGATATAGCAGATATAACAGAATTAAGTATTGAAGAGATAAATAAATTAAGAACTAAAATTTAATAATATAAATAATTAAACATATGATAATGTATATAAATTGAACTGCACCGAAGAAAGTTACATATAAAAATAACTTTTGAAGGTGCTGTTTTTTTATCACTACCGAAAAAGAACCCTTTTTTTTAATTTTGCTTTTTCGGTATTAAATGTAATTTTTTGTTTAGACATCTTTTTTTGAATTACCTTTTTATTCGATTTTTTTATGTTTCATGTTAAATTATATATATATTATACTACATATATAATTATATACATATTATAATATATATATAATTATATAATATACATTATATAAAAAATGTTTAATAATAGATTTTTTTGTTATAATATAGTTATATATGGTATAAAAAGGTTTACCTTTTGACACTGTAAGACTTTATGCTTAATTTATGTATCAAAAAATATTTTGTTAAACCTTTTGACACGTCATTTTATTTTTCAACCTTTTGGTATATAATATATATGGTGATTGTATGAGTAACATAGAAATTTTTGGTTACGCGCGAGTAAGTAGTAAAGATCAAAATTTGAATAGACAAATAGATGAATTAAAAAAATATGTTAAAAATGAAGAAAACATATTGTTTGACGAACAAAGTGGAAAAGATTTAGAACGACCAGGATATAAAACTTTATGTTTGCGATTAAGAAAAGATGATATTTTATATATAACAGAATTAGACCGTTTAGGTAGAAATAAAAATGATATAAAAGAAGCATTAACTTATTTTAAGAAAAAAGGTGTAATTATTCGTATATTAGATATTCCGACAACTTTAATGGATTTTAAAGGGTTTGGTAATATGCAAAAAACCATAATGGATATGGTGAATAGTATTTTAATAGAAGTATTAAGCACTCAAGCTCAACAAGAAAGAGAAAAAATAAAAAAACGTCAAAAAGAGGGTATTGAAGCTGCTAGATTAAGAGGTAAACATTTAGGTAGACCTAAAATGGATTACCCCAAAGATTGGTACAAATTTTATAGTGAATGGAAAGCAGGAGAGAGAACTGCTGTTAGTGTGTTTAAGTATTTTGGTATGTCAAAAAATACTTTTTATAGAATGGTAAAAAACTATGAAAAGCATTTTGATATAAAAAAAGGAGATAATTAATATGCCAACAATCAAAGAAATAAAAAAAATAGGAAAAAGTAGAAATCTTGTTTTTGCTAAGAATTTGAAGAAAGCTGACATGATACATCTTATACAAACTGAAGAAGGTAATAATCCTTGTTATGGTAAATATTCATGTGAAAATGCAAAATGTTTGTGGATAGCAGATTGTCAAAAACATTATTTGAAAAATAAAAATGTAAAGGCTTGATATTAAAAATATCAAGCCTTTATACATTTACGATATTTCATTTATTTTTTTAGAAAATTCAAAAATAAAATTCAATATAGATTTTCGTTGTTCCTTTGATAACGATAAATATATATTTAAAATTTCAATTTCTTGTTTATCAAGATTTAATTCATCTATTAGTTTATTTAATATAGGTTTTCGTTTATCAACAAACATTTCACCGTTACCTGTTCTAAACCAATCTTCATTTACAGAGCAAATAGAACATATAGTTTTTATATGTCGTTCAGAAATTTTTCTTTTACTTACTTCAAGCATTGCTAAAGTTGATTGTCCAATTCCTAGTAATTTAGCAAAGTCTGCTTGAATCATATTTTTTTTTTCGCGTATTTCTTTTATTCTTTTTCCCATTAATGCTGAATCTTTTTCTTCTATCACTATTATCATCCTCCTACTAATATATTATCAAAAATGAAATAAAAATCAATATTATTTTAATTTTTATATTGACTTTTATTTTAAATTTGATAATATAGATTTAAGGTATCAAATATGAAATTATATAAATTTATAAAAATCACAAATGAAATTACAAAAAAAGGAGGGCGTTTTTATGGACGAAAGAGAAAAAATGTGTAGAGCATTAATATTAAAGATTAGAAAAGGTAGCAATAAAGATGTTAAATTAAAAAAAGAAGTTACTAGAGCTTTTGAAAAGGGGATATTATCTGAGTGTTCAAAAAAAGAATATAAGAAGTAGAGATTTAATATATATCTAAGATATTACATAATAAATAACTAAAATAGATTAGATATATATTTAAGGAGTTTGTTTATGAAAGATGAAGTTTCAAGGAATTATTTACCCCATGATGTAAATATAAGGATAAAAGCAGTAGAATTATATAGATTAACTAAAGATATAAAAACTATTTGTCAACAATATAATATTTCAAGAGCATCACTTCTAAGATGGAATCAAAGATTTAATGGAACTGTAGAATCTTTACTTAATAAATCACGACAAAAGCGAAAAGGTGTTTATAGTATAGAAGTTAGATTAGAAGCAGTTAATTTATATAGAAATAAAAAATTCTCGTTAAGGTCATTGTCCAGTATGTATGGATTTACAATGAATACACTTAGGAGATGGGATAAACTTTATGATGGAAGTATAGAGTCCTTAATGAACAAAGAAATATATTAATTCTTAACAGCATTAAAAATTTATTTTTATTGTGAGAAAATTTAAAAAAATAAGAATAATATATTAAAATTTGTACAAGACAAATAAACATTGATATTGAACAAAAGTAAAAACTTCGAGAAGTGGCTAAACTTTACTCGAAGTTTTTTTATACTCATTTTTAGATTTTCGTAGGCAGTTAAAATATTTTTTGTATTTTGTATAATTTTATTTTTTTAATGAATGCAGGAAAGTTTTATAGTATTATAGAAGTATAATATATATACTTTAGTATTATTGATTATTATTTTTAGAATGTATAAATTATGAAAAATTTGTATAATATTTATATATATCTAAAAATAAAAAATTTTAACTTAATATAGAAATTGATGTGAGATACTTTATAGTAAGAAGGTGTTAAAATGTTGCGAAAAATAGCAATAATTATATTTATTAGTTTTTTATTCAGTTTAAATATAGTATTTGCTTCATCAAGAGAAATTATATGTTTATTAGATACAAGTGTGTCAATGAATGACAATGATTTTAATAAATTAGCACCAGATAGTATAAATTTAATTTTAGATGCAGCATCAAATGAAGATAAGGTAGGTTTTGTATCATACAACGATATTGTTCAATGTGTAGAACCACTAGAAAGTGATAGAAGTAAAATATTAAATTCAATAAATAATGTTACATATGAAGGATATACTAACGCAGGAGCAGGTTTAGAAAAAGCTATATCTTTATTTTCAAATGTTATAATCTTTATGAGTAAAGATATTGTTACTTTATATGAAGTTAGAGATGTTCCTATTCAAAATATGTTTTCATTTATATTTGAGCTTTATTATAAATATTATTTTAATGATTTATTTATATATCCTCTATTATCTTTGAAACGAATAATAATAGATATAATAATATTTATATTTAGTACGTTATTTATATGTTTATTAACAATAGCTTTGCAAATAGTACTATTTTTATTAAAAGAGTTTATGTTAGCTTCTTTAAGGTATATAAAAAAATAAAAGGATGATTTATCATGGGCTTCACTTTAAAAATCGAAGGAAATGAATCGCTTTTTTATGGCGAAAATATTGTACAGATGGTAACGGCTTCACTTGATACGCCGAATAATGTACGGGCAAAATCAACGCAAATGTGTTTAACGCTTCAAATTGCAGGAAAATTGCAAGCAGATGATAATGGCAGCATCAACAGCCAAACAGTAAAATTATTTGAATGGTCAATGATACCACCAGAAGAAGAAGACGTATATAGAACAGTAACCGTAGAATTTAATCATGGTGGACAGTGCTTCCGTCGAATTACTTTAGATACTGCCTTTGTTGTTGATTATGATGAAAGATATTCAACCAGTAGTGGTGTGGGAGATTTTTTCATGATAATTAGACAAAAAGCAGATATGATTAAAAATGCGAATGTTGAAGGAAATGTAGCATTAGCAGGTGGTCTAGGAGATATGGCAACTTCTCTAGGACAAGGTACAGGTATTGTAAATAATAAAACTAACGCTACAGATGCAGTTGGCAGAGCTATTGCATCTGTAGCAATGGAAAAAGTTTTACAGAAAGTAGACCCTTCAGAAACAGCATCATCTATTAATGCGGCAATACAAAATTCAAATAAATAAGAGTATAATAGACAATATGAAAAAAGGTCTTAAACATTTTCGTGAGAATGAAAAACTTGAAAACCTCTACAATATAATATATGATATAGATACCAAAGATAATATTAGATTAGTCCATAGAAGACAAGAAATGCCGTGAAGTTGCAGCTTCACGGCATTTCTTATAAAAAAACGAGGTATTATAATGTGGCAACATCACTCTACAGTATATAGCAAAGCTAAAGTATTCGTTGAAGGCAATAGCTTTAATAACTATATTAATAATCTAATACTAAAAAATAGACTAAAATAATTAAGAGCCTATCATTTAGCTAAATGATAGGCTCTTAATTTTATCTTACCAATTTTTTAATTCAATTTCTAAATTATTTCTAGAATCAGCAATTCGTATCATTGCAGCTTCAGCTTCTTCTTTAGTATTAAATTCTGCATCTAAAGTGTATTGTTTATTTAGACAAACAATATATTTATTATCTTTTAGCTCTACTTTCATATCAAAATTTATATCTAGAATATCTTTTATTTGTAGTTCATGAGCCGCATTTCTAACATGTATAAGCATAAAAATTCTCCTTAATAATATTTTAAGATTGTTTTTTTTGTAATTTTAATTGTAATTGATATTTAGAAATTTTTTTAGGAACTTTTTTTATTTTATTAATTAAAATCATATTTTGAGAAATTTCAATTAAATTTTTTTGTTGAAGAAATAATAATTCTTTCTTATTTTTCTGCTTATAATTTGGCAAAGCAACGAAATTTTTTTTTATCATACTAGGACATTTTAAATGTTCCATTGCATTAATAATTTTTTCTATTGAAAATTTATTTTGAATATCTAGTGGTAATTCAGAAATAATATCTATTAAATTATTTGTTTGTTGCTCATAAAGATATGCAGGATTATTATTAGCAATCGCTTGACCTGTAAATGTAGAAAGAATATTTTTTTTTGCTTCATTAGTAGAAGATTTTGTTATATATACATACATATCTATTAATTGTTGTAATCTAGTTGTATTCATTATTTTAATCCCTATATTTTAATTTATTATTTTTATCAAAGGCAAGGGTTTGCTCACGTTTTAATAAACTTATGGCTTTTGAAGTTTTAAAACAATATTGGTCTCTCGGTTGAGCCCATTCTTTAGAAATTATAGGAAGAATTTTATTAACAGAGATTTCTTTTTTTATATATTGAGATACGCAATTAGATATTTCACTACCAATATTATCAGCCATACGATCATAAACGATATCATAATCATCTGGATTTCTTATATTGTTTATTTTTTTTATATCTTCTGGAATAGTACCATATGTTCTACAATAAGCTATAATATCTAACCATTCTTTATTATAAGTTAATAAAGATAATTCTTTTATATTATCTGTTAAAGGTAATTGGAACTTGTATTGATATATATAATAATCACATTTTCCATGACTTTTATTTTTTCCCCAATTAAAAGCTTGTTTATATAAGGTTGTTAAATAATATCCAGCTCCAAAATCACCAAATTTTTTACATTTTGATAAGTCTATTATATCATGTGGTTTTATTGTCCCATGATATAATATATTTTTCGTTAAATACATTATATTTACTCCAGATTGTATTGATATATTTAATAATTATATGTTATGTATTTTTATTATTTTTTTATGTTCAAAAATGAGGTTTTTTTATTCAATATAATTTTTGTTGTAAGAATAAGTGCTTTATATATTTCTTAGTTTAATAATATTATTTCATAAAATATATGTCCAGTCAATCTCTTGCTTAGCAAGGTTAAAATGTTTCACGTGAAACAATAAATATAATAATAGTTATATAATAATAGTTATATAATAATAGTTATATAATAATAGTTATATAATAATAGTTATATAATAATAGTTGATGTGAAAAATTATTAGAATATTAGAAATAATTGTTTTATGGTTGCATTATGAACGTATATTATATACGTTCATAATGTTTTTTTTAGATTTTTTTAATATGGTACTGTATAAAGAGCAAAGATATCTGGAATCATATAAATATAATAAGCTGCTAATGCAGTGGTAGTTCTAACGGCAACATATAATATATAATTAGATAATATTTGTTTAATATGATATACAATGAGTGAATGACAATTCCTCATACGATGAGTTAAATATAAATACATACATATAAGTGCAGTTGTGAACATTAATGAAATTTCAAAATAAAGAAATAAGCTATTTAAACTTATATTATTATCTATTAAAAATTTTATAAAATAAGATCTTTGTTGAGGCGTCATGCCGCTTATTATAGAAAAAACATCTGTGCTAGTGTTTAGTACATCAAAAAGAAAGGATATCTGTTCTGGTAGAATCATCATTAAGATTTGAAGTAGGATATCATCAAGATAATTTATTAAATCATAAATTATGTGCATTTTAAATGGTTCATCTCCCCATATAACTTAATTATAGCTTTATTTTTTAATAAACAGGTCTTTTTCTACGTGTTTTTGGTTTTCGTACAAATGTAATTTCTTGTTCTTTTTTTTCTATAAATTCACTCATCATCTCAGACATAGCACTTGTTATTGTTTGTCGTGATGTATAAGCATAAGATAAAAATTTATCCCATAGTTCAGCATCTGCTACAAAAGTAACGCGTTTTTTCCCATTTTTAACTTCTTGAATACGTTCTTTTTTTTTCCTTTTGTTTTTTCTTTCTAATGTATTATTTTTTAATGTGGAATCAACCATTCCCTCTAAAAAATTCGGTGTTACTTTACTCATTACTATTCTCCTGTTTTACAATTTCATTAATTAAATCAGAGAAATCTTTTGCTCCTGTAGAATCTGATTTATAAGCAAAAATATCTTGACCAAATCCTGGACTTTCTGCAATGGTTACACTGTTACGAATATATGTTTTATATAATCTATCTTTGAACATTTTAGCGACTTCTTCAGATGCCTCTTTATGCAATTTGCGACGACCATTATACATATTTAAGATTACACCACTAATTTTTAAACCATGATTTATTCTACGTTGAACAATATCAATCGTTTTTGTTAATTGAGATACTCCTTGAGCGGATAAAAATTCTGGCATCATTACAATAATAACTTCTTTAGCAGCTACTAAAGAATTAACA